>NZ_CP109900.1 GCF_033095805.1 Serratia sp. UGAL515B_01
GAACTGCACTCTGTGGATTATAGCTACTATTATATATTGCTATTATGGTAATGCACCGGTTTTTGTTCCTGTCTTTATTCTTGTTACTATTATCATTTCTTATATCACCCTTGTTGTGGATTTGTCTAGATATGAATTGAGCGGGCTATTCGGAGTGCTAAAGTCGACAGGGTCTGTTTTTTATAATAAGTAAGTCTTTAGGTTTTTTTCGTAAGGAGGATATTGTGGAAGGAAAATTCTCTGGGCTAATAAAAATTTTCGCAACTGCGTTATTAATGAAGTTAGAGTTGATTTTATTTAGTGGGTTGTTAGTGAGTTTTATTTCTATTAACATTGCTACTGCAAGTGAAAAAAACAATGCCTATCTTGAGTGGAAAAAGGAAGCAGAGGCTGGAGATATTCGAAAACAGGTTTCATTTGGTAAGATGTCGATGAACCTGGGTGACTACAAGAACGCCATGCTTTTTTTATCCAAAGCAGCAAATAAAGGGGATGTAGAATCTCAATATTATGTTGGACTTTTTTATTACTATGGAAAAGGTGTGAATAAAAACAATACCAAAGCAGCATATTGGTTAGAAAAGGCAGCAATAGGTGGGCATGCAATTGCGCAAAGTGATATATCTAATTTTTACAAAAGTGGCAGAGGGGTTGATAAAAATTGTGAAAAAGCAAGGTATTGGTTATCAAAGTCAGTAGTTCATGGTAACGATTCATCATATTTAAACATGGGAAACATGCACCTTGACGGTATATGCGCACCTATAAATATGAAAGAGGCTGCCTACTGGTATTCAAAGTCCGCAGAAAATTCTAACGCACAGGCCCAATATAATATAGGGATGATGTATAAATTAGGTGAAGGTGTAAAGCAAGATGCTTTTAAAGCAAGTCAATACTTGATGAAATCTTGCGATAATGGCTATGAGCAAGCATGTGAATATGTTAATTAAAGTTTTAACTTGATCGTAATTATTCCTGATTAAATAAAGTTGCATATGTGTTCAAGCATATAGTGCAACTTTGCTCTGCATTATATCTTTAACGTTTTTTTGGTAAGTAGTTACTTTCAATTATAAAGTAATTTTTTGTTTTTATATATCACGCATGATTTAATGACAGGAATTTAAATGAGCCTCAATACCCGCGACTTTACGCAGGGCGGGCAGGTATTAAAGTACATGATTGGCATGTTTTTGCAGATCATGAATATCGCCGCTTATTGGATTTTTATATTGTCATTTCTGGTGTTTGCTACATGGTTATTTATTAAAATGACATGGGAGCAGATTGTTCACGGTGGCTGTTATTGGCTAATTAAACTGTTTGTTATTCCATTGCGGAAAATATTCAAGGAAGGGCAATGGAATCCCTATACTTTCCATTTCACAAAGGCAGATGGTACAACCTATGCGTTTACACGGAATGCAGCACAGGTAGTTTCAGACCCCTATTTTATTGCTCTCGGTGAGATGTTTAAAACCACAGCATTCTGGGGGTGGGGCATTGCTTCATTTACTTTTGTTGGAGCAATATTCGGTGTGACATGGTATCTGGGCCGTAAAGGTCGCTTGCAGCGTGAGAATGAAATGATTGGTGGTCGTGACTTGGTCACCGATGTGAAAGTAGTCAATAAAATCCTAAAAAAAAGAGAGAAATTATCTCATTTATCCCTGTCTGGGCTGCATTTTGTTAAATACTCTGAAATGCAAAACTTTGGGCTTCACGGCACCGTGGGTACGGGTAAAAGTACCATCCTTAATGAATTTTTAAGTCAAATTCGGGCCAATGGTGATCGCGCTATTGTGTACGACAAAGGTAACAATTTTATCCCGCTCTTTTATCGCCAGGATCGCGACGTCATTCTCAATCCACTGGATAAGCGTTGCGCTGCGTGGAATCTGTGGGATGAATGCCAAACCAGTTCCGATTACGAAAACTTTGCCACGACGCTTATTCCTGACTCAGGGCAGGGTGATCCATTCTGGTTGTTGTCGGCACGTAATCTATTTTCTGCAACGGCTCGACGTTTGGCAAAGGAGGGGGATCGTTCAATAGCGACGTTACTGAAAAAGTTGTTGTCTATCACGCTTGCAGACCTTAGAGCATTTCTCGAAGGAACGGATGCAGCCAACCTGGTTGAAGGCAGTATTGAAAAGACAGCCATGACTATCCGTACTGTTTTGACCAGCTATGTCAGGGCATTACGTTACCTGCAAGGACTGGATGAAGCAGGAAAACGCCCGTTTAACCTTCGGGATTGGGTAGCAACAGAAGATCCAGAGGGGGATAACTCCTGGGTATTTGTCTCCAGTGATGGTAGGAATCATAACGCACTGAAACCCCTGATCACCGCGTGGCTGTATCTTACGATGGTCAACATTCTGGGATTGAGTGCCAGCCGGACACGCAGGATTTGGCTCATTCTGGACGAGTTGCCCTCTCTTCACAAATTGCCTATTTTGCCGGAATTTTGTGCGGAGTCGCGTAAGTTTGGGGGGTGTACATTCATTCCTATCCAGAACTTCCCGCAATTGAAGGAAATTTATGGCGCTAACTTTGCCGAGGCCATCTGGGACTTGGTTAATACCCGCTTTTTCTTCCGTGCGCCAAGCGGTGTTGTTTCTGATTGGGTAGAGCATGAAATAGGCGAAAAGCGGCATCTTAAGTTTAAAGATCAATACAGCTACGGTATCGATATTATTCGTGATGGTGTCCAGTTCTCAAAAGATGAAGTTCGGGAATCCCTGGTCAGTTATTCCGATATCCAAAGCCTCAATGACCTGCAGTGCTATGTCACACTGCCTGGGGATTACCCGGTCGTTAAGCTGGATCTGAAAAGACGTGAGTACCGGAGCATTGCGGTTGACCACATACCGCGCCAGGTTGAAGAGATTTTTGATCCTGATATTGAAACGTCATTGGAGAATGCAGAAAGCGAAGTCGATAACCTGACGGCAAAATTGCTGAACAAAGTCTTTAATACGCAAAGCGAGAGTAATGAAACCCATCAGGATGAGGGCAAGCCAAGCAATCAAGAGCCTTCTGATGAAGACAGCAAGACAGCGGGCATACAGACAGCCAGGCCGCAGATCATAAACGATCCAATACCAGAAATGACAAAAGCCTCTTCAGTAGCAACGCCAGTCATACCCGAACATGCTGATGAGTCGCAGATGGTACGGCATCGGGAAACACCTGCATTTGAGATTGAGAGGTAATCATGCTTTCAGTGTCGAATGTCAAAAGTGCCGCTAAAGGATCTGTGTATTACTTTGAGGAAGATAACTATTACTTTCAAGGGGAGCAATCGACAGTATGGTATGGCGCTGGCGCTGAATCATTGGGCTTGGAAGGGGCTGTAGACCCGGCTACCTTTAAGGCCGTATTGGAGGGAAAACTGCCGGATGGGAGTGATCTCACGCATATGGTGGGTAGCGAGAACAAGCACCGGCCAGGTTACGACCTGACGTTTTCAGCGCCCAAATCGGTGTCAATTCTGGCGTTAGTTTATGGCGACCAGTCTGTTCTTGAGGCCCACAAATGGGCGACGGAAAAGGCGCTGAATGAAGTTGAAAAGCTGGCATCGACCCGTAAGTACAGCGACGGCCAGACCGTATATGAACAGACGGGTAATCTGGTCATTGCTCAATTTCTCCATGACACCAACCGTAATAGTGAACCCCACCTGCATACACACGCTGTTGTTGCGAATGCTACCTTGAGCGGCGATGGGTGGAAAACGTTGTCGTCTGATACCAAAAACGGGCGGGGTTTTACGGATACGGTCTGGAATCAGCAGGTCAGCATCGGGGCTATCTATCGTCGGTATTTGCGGGGAAAACTGGAACAAGACGGTCATATTATTGAGGAAAAAGGCTCTCGTGGGGAATGGGATATTGTCGGTATCCCTGTTGAACCTCTCTCTACGCGCCGCAAAGAAATTCTGGAACAGGCGGGGCCGGATGCGAGTGAAAAATCCAAGAGTGTAGCGGCATTAGATACGCGAAAGGAAAAGGACTTCTCGGATATCGAGAGCGTCAGGGAAGGGTGGCGTGAAACGATGAGGGAAGCAGGGTTTGACCACACAACCTATGAGCAGGCTCGAGGAGAGCGAAAAGGGCAGTTGGACAGTGCGTACAGCATGGACTCAGCCGATACACCAAAGAACGGGTTATCTGTCGTGGTAGACGCGGCCATTGAGCAGGTATCTCGTAAAAGTGTGCGGTTTACCTTTGATTCTGTGCTGACAAATGTTCTGAATCAGATCCCCGTCAGGGACGGTGTTTTGGAACAGGCAAAACAGGCACTTGATATTGCGATAGAAAAAGGTGCACTTATCGCAGTCGATAAAAACCAGACGCTGTTTACTTCTGCAATCCATATCCGGGATGAACAGCGTTTATCTCAGTTGGCTGGCCGTATGGCAGAACGCCGTTCAGGGCTTGTGGCTGCCGTTGATGCGAGGGATATCACGGCCAAAGTTGCAGATCGTGATCGGGGGTTAACCCTGATTGATGCGCGTGGGGGGACTGACTTTCAGCGGGATCTCCTGGGTAAGCTTGTCGGGCTGGCGGAAGAGAACAACAAAACGCCAGTCGTGATCGCCAGTACGGTAAAAGAAAAGAAAGCTTTATCCAGTCATACCAGCACACTGGTGTTAACCCCAGAGGAAGTCGGAGAGTATGCCGAGAAAAGTAGGCTGCCGGAAAAGCCGGTATTCATCGTATCAGAAGCGGAACGGATAAATGTTCCTACGCTCTACGGCATACTGCAAACAGCTGACAAGGCCGATGCATCCACCGTTGTTATCGATACTCATACACGAAGAACTACAGGATTTGCAAGCGAAGTGTTGCGCACAGCTGGCGTCCCTGTTCTGACAACGACACCAGGAACAGAAAAGGGCAGTCTGACACTGGTACAAAAAGATACGGTTGATGACCGCATGCAGGTTGCAGCGCGGTATGTGAGCCAGCAGAAAGCCGCTGGCTTTCATGTGGTTGCACAGGCAGGAAATGAACGTACACGGGGCCAACTGACAAGAGAAATCCGGGCGGCACTTCAGGAAAATGGTCTGATTGGGGAGAAAGTCACCACGGTAACTGCACTTTCTCAGGTATGGCTAGACAGCGATAACCGGCGTCTACGCAGTACCTACCAACCGGGTATGGTGCTGGAAAGAACGGAAGGTAAAGAAATTCATGAACGGTTCACCATCACAGGCGTAAATAAGGACAGCCATACTTTACGGGTGACGGATCAGAAAGGGCAGAATCGTGGGTTACGGATTAGCAGCATCGATGGTGATTATCGGCTGTTTAAGCCTCGTGAATTACAACTGAATGAAGGCGAGCAGGTAAAAAGCACCGGTGACATCAACGGAAAAGGGCGTGCCGGTGAAATCTTGCGCGTTGCGGGTATCCAACGTGGGAACTGGTTGTTCCGTGAAAAACTGATCCTGGAGAAGTCAGACGGCAAAACCGTGAAGGTCAGAACTGACCAGCCTCTGAAGCTCGATTATGGCTATACGGAAGGGTTGGGGGCAAGTCGTAACACTGAAGGCCATGTTGTTGCGGTGTTGAGTGGGCGGGAGGTGACTGACAGCACGGTAAACCTGTTGCGGCGTAGCGGCGAGAACATCATTGCCTTTACCCCGCTGGATGACGCCGCCATCACAGCAAGGCTTGAGAATGAAAGAACGTCAGTCTCGGTGACACAGGGTATCAAGTCTCTGGCCGGGAAAGACGATCTGACTCAGGCATTACGGGAATTGCAGAATAACCGACTTGCCCCAAAGGAAAGGGCCGTCAGGCTGGCGATAGACCAGGTCGTTGGGAAAGACGTGACCTTTTCTTCCCTGCAGGTCATTAATGAGGCAATGAAAATAGACAAGTCCCTAGCACCGGATGTCGCCAGTGCGGAGCTTGCCAGGCTGGAGCGCAGGGGGGAAATTGTTCCTCTTGATGGGACTCAGGGTCGCCTGGGGGATTATGTTCAGCGGGAAAACTGGCAAAGCGAGGTGTCTATTCTGCGTCATATCCTGGAAGGGAAAAACAGTGTAGAGCCGCTGATGCCCGATGCTGCCGCACGTCTGAAAGATAAAATGGAAGGGTTAACATCTGGTCAACAAAAAGCGGCACAAATGATCCTGGAGTCCAGCGATCGGTTCACTTCGATTCAAGGTTCTGCGGGTGTCGGTAAGACCACGCAATATCGTGTGATAGCCGCCGCTGTTGAACAGCTCGATAGCGGCGTTCAGATTAAGGGGTTGGCACCGACTCATCGGGCAGTCAGTGAACTTCAGAGTGCAGGTATCCCCGCACAGACCATTGCCAGCTTTATCAGTGAACAATCGCAACGGCAGGTTACAGGGGAAGTGACGGACTTCACCCGGACACTGTTTGTGGTTGATGAAGGTTCCATGCCGGGCAACCGTGATCTGTCCGAGGTAACGAATATCATTGCTACCGGGAATGGACGAGCCGTTTACAGCGGTGACAGAAAGCAGTTAAAACCTTTGGAATCTGGTGCGCCTTTTTCATTGATACTGGATAGAAGCGCCGCTGATGTCGCGATTATGAAAGAAATCGTGAGGCAAACGCCTGAACTTAGGCCAGCGGTGGAAGCTATCATTGCTGGCGATGTAAACACGGCCATCGAACTGGCAGATAAAGTGGCACCTGGTGTTGTTCCGAGGGAACAGGATGCCTGGCTCCCGGAAAACAGTATCGTTGATCTGAAAGATAAGCAGCAGTCACCGGTCAGCCTGATAGCCGATGACTTTATTGGCCGCACAGCTGACGCGAGGGAAAAGACACTTATCGTTGCTGAACTGAATGCGGATCGTCGAAATATCAACAGTGCCATTCACGAACGGTTACAGGAAAGGGGCGTTTTGGGTGACAGTGTCACTGTCCAGCAGTTGGTCAGGATAAGTAACAGTATGGCTGATTTGGGGCATCAGGGTTTTTGGGAAAATAATGTCGGGAATGTTGTTCGAATTGGTGAAGAGTATCTGCAGGTTGCCGGAACTGATACCCGAAGCAGCCTGGTTGAATTGCAGGAGGATTCAGGCTCCAGTCGATGGCTTTCACCGTTGGAATTGCGTACATCGAATGTGGCCATATTTACACGGGAAGAGGTAGAAATATCGGTAGGGGATCGGTTACGTCTCACGTCAACAGACAGGGACAGGATGCTGAAAACAAACGATCTGGCTGTCGTTACGGATGTGGATAGCAATGGGAAAGTAACCATAGAGTCTGATGGGCGACAAGTTACGTTAAACCCTAGACAGAACCCGGCAGATCAGCATTTTGATTACGGTTATGCGGTAACAACATACAGTTCACAGGGGGCGTCAATCGAGTATGTCATCGCCCTGGTGGGGACAGAGGGGGCCCGTCAGCGTATGGCAGCACTGGACAGTACCTATGTCGCGTTGTCTCGCGCTAAAGAGCATGTCCAGGTATACGCTGATGATCTCAAGGACTGGATAGCGGAAGTGACCTCGGATACGGGGGAGCGACAAACCGTTCATGATGTCCTGTTACGTAATGATGATGTTAAGGCGTCACGTGAAGTGGCGTTGTGGGAAAGGAGTCATGCTGTCGCTGATACGCGGCTGAATGGCAAGGTCGATCAAACCCTGACTGAAGCAGCCCATTTTAGTGGCGGGAAGACACCAGAGCTGCTTTACGCCGTTTTGAACGAGCATGGTAGACATCGCGGTAACTGGCATGTGCCGGTATCACCCACAACGGGGCGTCTGGATATTGATAGCGCGTACTATGAAGGTGCCCGCGATGGGTTGATGATTGTAGTTCAGCAAGGTGAGCAAGAGGGGAAACCTATGCAGGCGGCATCAATGGCGGAGGCTATTGTTATGATGACAGAACATCCCGAACAGGCTGTGACTATTCTTCGTGTTGATGCTGCAGCTGTGGTTGATACAGCGAAACAGGACAATAGCGTAGATGCTGATACCGCTAACCTCAGTATGGAGACTCAACTGGAGCAAGAACGACTTAAAGAGCAGATTGCCAGTGAAAAAGAAGATGACAGCACTGATTTTCGCAGTGAACGTGAATCAGACGGTGGCGATATTGAAAGGGATGAAGAGAAACTGTTACGTGATACTGGTCGTGATATCGAGTTGGAAAATTACTATGCTGATGACGTTGAAGACCCTCGTAATCGTGAAATGATGAATGATGAAATTAACATCATGCGCAAAGAACCCACCCCAGAGAATGAGCTGGAGTTGGTTAAAAATTTAGAGAAAACAATGGAATAAAATTTTCCTATTGCTCATGGAGAAAAAAATGTGTCAACGACCCTGCCGGTAATTCTGTGTAACTGCCCGCTTATTAAAGGTTCCCGTTTAGGCACCAGGAAAAATGTGCCAATTCATGGGTAGGGCACTTTTGGTAAGAAGCAGTAAAAAGTATCACTCCGTACATAATTTGCGATGCTATCGCCTTCGCTACGCTCAGTTGTTCAACGCAGAAAACGGGAAAAACAAGTTTTACCCGCTTTCTGCGTTACATATAAACAAAGATCTATGCGCCAACATGGATCACATCTTGATTAAAAGTTAAGTCGCTGATTTAAAAAAACTGTAGTATTCTCTGCATAACGATCCTTTTCAGATCCTTTGGGGAGGCCGAGGTGTCGCAGATTGAAAATGCAGTGACTCCCGCACCGAAACGAGTCTACAGAAAGGGTAATCCCCTGTCTTCTGCTGAGAAGAAGAGATTATCTCTGCTAAGAAAGAAAAGTACTCACAAAGAGCTGAATATCTTTATTCAGAACTCACATAAAGAAAATCTACAAAAACTTTGTGAAGAAACAGGAACAAGCCAGGCCCGTATGATTGAGTTGCTTATTGAGCGGGAAATGGCGAAAAAACCTAATTACTGAAAGGTGAATGAGTTACGTTCTTGATCGTTAGAACAGCTAGTGCTAGATTGCTGTCTGGTTGCTGAATTTTTGGTGGTCACGCCTAACAAGGTGACAGGAACTGGTTCTGATGAGGTGTCTACCCGGAACCAGAAAAGCAAAAACCCCGATAATCTTCTCTACTTTGGCGAGTGTAAAGATTAACGGGGCTCACTTAAAACTGTATAGAAGCTGTTGCTCTATGCAGGGAGTATAGTTTCATGCTCAGAAAAGTTCAATACCTTCTGTGTTTACTCCTTCTGTGCAACATAAGCGCAGGAGTATTTGGTTAGCCTCAACTACGCGACTGATGCACAGATAACCGAAACCCCACGTTCCCGGCGTGGTGAGGCCAATGCCTTGCGCAAGGGGAAGTCCAAGATCCATCGTCGTTATCAGCCGGCGCTGACATGCAGCGTACCGCGAGGCATGGCGTCCAAGGTAGTCGCACGCATGAGTAGCCATAACTGGCACCGTAACGCCGATTTGATCGCGTTGCGGCAGCAGGGCTATATCCCTTACACACGCCGGAATGATAAGTCATTTGTCCCCAAACCGATGCGAGTGTCTGCTCGTTCCGAAAGCTGTGAAGCTCTGAATGCACTCTCTATGGCATTAGCCGCCAACTGCGACTACAACCCGGACAGCGACTACGCGTTTGAAATCATGGCTCCGTTTGAGCAAATAGCGGCAGCGATGGGATGTCTGCACGTCTATGATAACGGGCGTAAAGCCTATGACAGCCCACTCCATGCACTCTCCGTCCAAGAGCAGTTGGATTACGTGATCGTGTTACGTGGTCAGGATACCGATTATGGGCAAAACAAACCGCTGCGCTTATGGCTGACGGAGAGGTTTTTCACGTCACGGGGGATTGCTGTCGACGAAATCCGCCAGTGGCTGGGACAGTTCCGGGCGTGGGCCATCCGTAACGGCCTTACGGAAAGCCTGCGTAAAAAGTACGAACGTCACCTGGTCAGGGTCGAACGCATTGGTATCGATCTGAAGGATAAACACTCGCTGCGTAACAGGCTGAAACAAATCAAACGCTGGGTAGTCAGCCCCGATCTGGCCAAGGAAAAACAAGCGAAGGTGGAGCAGCTGCAGGAGGGGCTCAACGAGCTCGAGAAGCAGAATAGTGAACGTCTGGATTGGGTCCTGGATGAAGCCCAGAAGAACCTGCACAGTCTGGCCAGGGCGAAACGTCAGCGTCAGAACCCGATGTACCAGGCGTTCGTCAAATGGTCTACCAGCAGTAACGTGATGCCGCATGAAGTCGTGTCTCTTGAGCAAGCTGTAAGCAAAGAACATCCAGGGCTGAGGAATCGTGATCCCGAAGTCTATTACCGGCTACTGCTGCAGCGAGCCGGCATAATTTAACCCTTCCATTAAGCGATTTTTTTACCGTGCCCAGGCGCGGTTTTTGCGTTGGTCCGGATCACTGAATGATGGTTTTTCAACCACCGCAGACAGGTAATCAATGCCGGTATTGACGCGCCGGCGACGGTACAATGCCAAAAAGGTACCGAGAATTGTTTTTCCATGCAGTTAACTTCGAAGAAGAAAGTTAACTTCGAAATCTGATTGAATAGATTGGCTAATTTCGAACGTTACTCCTGAACAAAATAAGCCCTTTAAAAAGGGAGTGATTTCGTGCCGGCTAACGCCAGGCACTCGAAAGCACCTCTCTCACTGCGTTCGAGCAAAAATCGCATCAGCAACAATGCCAATAATCACCGGCTACGCCGAAAAGTTGCTCCCTGCGCTCCGCTTAGGGCAGTAAAGCTACATTTTAACAATACAGACGCCATCGCCCCTTCAAATGCCGACTGCAGCTACAGCATCACCCTGACCCATTGCAAAGCCGCCGCCGCCCCGGCCAACGGCCGGGAACAGCAGTGGCTTTAAAATGAGTGTTGTAACTAAAGTTCTCAGTCGCGACAGGAAATGTTGCTGAAGCTTTTGATTACACGCTCGTAAGCGGCCCTAACGGCCCGCTAACGCGGAGATACGCCACGCCTAAGGCGTGACCACTCCGACCGCGCACAATAGCTATATCATGGTGTTAAGCAGGTCTGGCTTTACAGGGTAACGGATGGGATTGGTGAAACCTATCAAACCGGAACCGGCTTCGCCGGGCTACCGGCGACAATAAACAACAGTGTTCTCTGATAGAACATTTGTCGCCTGCATGCGCTATGCGCATCATTGTGGCTGATAAATCTCATCGCAACGGCACGTTGCGAACTAAAATTCAGTGTTGCTGAAAGTACGCTAAAAGATTGGCCTGGCAGGAGGGGAGCATATCCGGTTGGCCATGCGCCGGTGTGTCATGATGTCGTCATCAGAAATGACGGTGACGTCAACCAGGGGAAAATCATGACTGTAGAGTTGTCGCGCCAGTTCAGGTTCAGTGGTCTGAAGCCCAACCGTACGAAAACGTACTATAAGGGGTCAGTTTGGAGATCGGGCATTTTTGTACGTTAGGAGCATTATTCAACCAACTTCGGCAGGTAACTGATTGATTTAGTGTCTTATGCTATAGCTTTTAAGTTATCACCTTTGACATATCGCATTTAGGTTATGGCGTTAATCAAAATCAACGCCGAACGCCGTATGGCACGGGAGTACACCCTATCGCGATAGGTAAGCCTGTTCAAAAAACATGCCTACCGTACAATAATTCTCTATATGGGGTTCCAAGCCGGAACCCTAGATTTTTCTGCGGCCAGTAATGGCAGGGGTTGTCACACAAACGACCGGTTGAGTGACAATCATTAATCGACGATTTTGATGCTAAATGTTGTCACATAACCCGTTATTTATTCAACGTCATACAAATCAGGCAACCTTTAGCTTTGGTGACGGAATTTTCTGGGATTCCGGCGGAGAACCCCTAAAGCAGATAAAAATACGTCAATTATATAAAGGGCTTCGGCCCTTTTTTTGTTATTGGCTGGAAATAAAAACTTGTTAACTACTTTAATAAGTAGTATATTATTCATGTAGCAACGACGAAGTAAATAAAAATCACAACGCCCAAACGGGCAGGGGTTAAAAATGAATATTCAAGAAGCATTAAATGTATTCGGATTATCTGGCGAGTTGACAGAAAAAGATATCAAGAAAGCATATAAACGTTTAGCAATAAAATATCACCCTGATAAAAATCCATTAGGCGGTGAGTTGATGAAAGCAGTTAACGCAGCTTTTGATTTTATTATGGCTAACTTTGAAAAGGTGAATCAGTACCAATCTACTGATAAGAACGCCCATTATAATTACGGTGAAGAGCTGGAAAATGTATTAAAAGCTCTTTCTGGATTATTGGGTGTGATTTATGAGGTTATTGGTAATTGGGTTTGGATCAGCGGCGATACTCGTGAGCATAAAGAAACCCTGAAAGAAATGGGGTGCAAATGGGCGGCAAAGAAAAAACAGTGGTTCTACCGCCCAGAGGAACACAAAAGCAGTTATAACCGCCGGGAGCATTCAATCGATGAAATCCGCGAGATGTACGGTACAGCAGGACAACGAAAAGCAGCCGGATATAAGTCTGTAGAACGTCAAGCCTGATTAGTAAGGCGGGGAAACCCGCCTTTACCACTTATGCGGATAAATAAAAATGTTAAATTTCAAAGAGCAATATACAGAGTTATTCAACGTTGTTTGCCAGTTCCTGGGTGATGGATGGCGTATTAGTCAGCTAGATAATGATTATGGTCATAGGATAAAATTAACCTCTTCACTGTATAAAAATTACAGTATTATTGCCAGGATTGAAAAAGGCCGTATTAATTTATTTGGCAGCGTTGATAGCAAGTATTTCCGTGGCGGATATCATTCCTGTAGTGTTTCATCAAAACGGGAGCCGTGGGCGATTGCGAATGATATAAGAAAGAAAATCCTGTTTGATGCGGCTGAACAAATCCATCTTGCAGATGTAGCACGGAAGAGTCAGGAGGAACAGAACGACGAAATCCTTATCCTTAAAGGGTTACTGTCGCGACTGGTGACGCTTGAACACTACTATGGGGCATTATGTGGGTTTAAGCATGAAAAAGTGTCTGGGGCTATAGAACAGCGCTACAATGGGAACTACACCCTGAAAATAGACAGCCTGGACAAAGACACCTTGATCCGGGTTGTCGGTTTTTTGAGTACTCTATGAATCTAAATCAGCTTATCACTCCCTTGGTCTGGTAAGCTGTTTGAGACACTCAAGCAGGTAACTATATGAACCAGTGCTATTATGACAGAATAAGCAAGGGAAACCGGACATACCGGTTGACGGTATTTAAAGAGGATAACGATTATCGTTTACTCTTTGAACAATTTGAAAAAACTCCTTCAACTGAAGAGGGAAAAAAATACTCAAAGAAAAAAACCTTTGAGCAGGTCATTTTTTTTGAAAATCTTCAGGATGTTAATATATCTATGTTGCCACTGCGACCGTTAGCAATACGATTCATTGAAAAATTACAGGAATTAAAATATGCACTTTGATAAAAGCATGATCACACCTGAAAAGTTAAAGGAATTACGTGATCAGCTTGGTTATTCAAATCATGAAATGGCCCAAGTGCTAGGTATTAGTGATCAAACATGGCTGAATAAAATCAGTGCAAAAAGTAACAGTGGGAAAATATCAAAACTAGAATATGAGTTTTTACTTTTGCTTGTAAATCAGCACCCAAAATACAAAATAAAAAAAATGTGAATTATTTTCTTGATAAATACTTAAATAAGTAGTAAATTAAGAATGTAGTCAAACAACAACGCCCAAACGGGCAGGAGTTAAAAAATGAAAACGTTAAAATCCGCAGCAATACAATTTCTCGTTGATGTTAGGTCTAATCGTTGCATGAAACTATCATATCGTGATGCAATAGAAGGTCTTGGCCTCAATCAAAAAAACAGAATTACGCGTTGTTATCATAAGAGAGATAGCAGAAAAACAATAGCTGAATTAACGGAGTTGATATCTAGTTTATTGGAGTATGTTGTAATTCTCCATAGTCGTGATGGGTATAATGTTCGCACGGTATTTAATCATGAGGATGATGCTTTGAATTTATTTCGTAATTATGTGATGAATGGGAAAAAAGTTTCATTGGTTGTGGAGTCTGAATAAGAAATAACGTTTAAAAGGGGGTATCAGGTTGCAGGAACAACCTGATACCTATGACAGTAAAAAAACCACTGTGAGGTCAATTTAATGTCAATGGAACGGATAGTAGCAATAGCGGATAGGCTTGTAAAGGGGCAGTCAACCACAATTCCGGCCATGAAACCGGCTCAATGGGATGAGTTACGTTGGTGGATTAATTATCACCAGGAGGTTGGGAGGAAACCCAGTAAAAAAATGAATTATATGATTAATATATCCCCATCAATGGCTGATAATTTAGAGACTTTAATATGTTCACTCTTCACTATTCATCGTAAATATTTTGATGAATTTGAAAATATTTCAATAATTAGATTTGTATTAAAATCTGGTGACGAAATTAAATTCTTTTTTCACGAAGTTAATAAATTTAATTGTGTTTACTACCGGTTACAAGCCAGTGGGGCATGGTTCACTTTTAACAGTATTCGGTTAGGTAATTGCATTAGCGAAGTGGAAAAAAATAGCCGGATGATAGAGACATTAAATTAATGGAGTCAGTAATGAAAAATTTAACTGAGAATGCCAAGAAATTTTTAGCTAAAAAACCGTTATTGATTGGGGTGGTTATGGGGTATAAATTTTATGAACACCCAGAACTAGGCGATGAAACCGACCTAAAGGTACTTACACTAGATGGCAGGCTCGTTTCATCAGGCTATTATGATTTACCTTCTACACATGAAATGATGGGAATATCATTTTAGCTTATCAGGTGTTCCAGGTCGAAGAACTGGAACACCATTTTAAGATGAAAAGCATAAATAAATGATTAAAAGTGCAAAAACTGCACTTTTAATGATATATTTTTTCTATGATGATGACAAAGGGGCGGGAGTCAATGACAGGGTTTGAGTTACGTTTGTGGCGACGTGGGTTAGATTGGACGCAAGAACGCGCAGCTGAAGAACTTGGGGTGTCATTGAGAACCTACAAAAGTTACGAAAATAAGGCCCCAAAAAAAACTGCGATCATTGCCGCCCAGGCATTAGCCGTTCGTGAATTGTTGGCGTCAAATTTAGACGTAAACGCGCAGTATTTAAGGATGAAAATGGTAATACAGTTAGGTTAGTTAAGGAGTAAAGATGAATTTTAAAAAAGAAAATGCAACCATTTTAGGATTAGGATTTAACGTAAGAAAACCTAATATGAGGTGTTTATGAGTTTTATTAGTTATGTTGAATATAAAGATGTAATGCCAGATGGCTTGCAGTTTGATAATTTACTCACAAAGGATTTGGAGTTTGGTTGTTTATTTTACCGGGTTTATGAAAACCGTCTACTGCGTGAAGAAGATGATGGTTCAGTTATTGATATAGCTTATGTGGGTAATCTGTATGTTTACAATAATGATAAAGAGTATAGAGCCTACATTATGAAATTCGATGAGAGTGGGAACTTACAGGCCGTAAATGTTGCATAAATAAAGGATGGTTAATATGTTGAAAAAGAATCATAGTATTAATGAAATATTATTAATTGCTGGCGGTGCTTTTTTTATTTATTTAATAGCTCCTGCACTCGGAATTGGGGCAGGCATACTAATGTCTTTATGGATGAATGGAAAAGAATTATTATCTCCGTGGGCAGTGGGAGTTAATGTCACCGCTGTTATAATTTATGTTTTTTGTTATTTAACGTCGGAAAATAAAGTAAAATTAAAATCGTCTATAACATTAATAATCGTTGGCATCATTTTCTTGCCATTGCAAGCGGGAACGTATGATTATTTTATAGCTGAAGCTCCTACAATAAATGTTCAAAACAATCTTTTAAATGCATCAACTGAACAGTTATCAGCGTTAGCTTACGGTTTTATACGTTATGTTAGTATTGGTACTGGAGTCTTATCTATATTATATTCGGTTGGGTCAATATTTGAAAAAAGTAGCAGTTAGGATGACATGGGTGGTAATTAACGGTCATGTAATACAATCGTATTACATGACCTCTGCCCCGGTTAAAGGGCCTTCCTTCTTTGCGCTGCTGCATCGGCAATGGCCAGAAATTCCTGCTGTAAAAACTTATCCGTTGGTCGGTTGTTTTTCACATACTCGTTGGTATTCAGCCAGGTTCGAATAACATCAAGGTCAGAAGCCAGGTTATCAAGATCCCGTTTCCCCCATTTCGCTACCTTTGTAACATACCAGGCCGCAGAATGATCCGGCCCTGCTTCATGTTTTTCCATATCTTTATAAATTTCATAGCTCTTGCCCTTGAAAGTCAGTTCCTTTTCACCCTGGACATCCTGAATATGAATGTCTAGCCCTAACGCTTTTCGCATGTATATCGTCAGGACTTCACAGGGTTCAATATCCGTGGCGGGATAAGGAAAATATTCAATCATGCTGAGGCGTACCATCACGTAAAGATCTGCCGCTTTAAACAGTGAGTTTTCCATTCATTTCGTTCCTTTCTAACGGGGGTGTGCTTCATCTTACCGGATCGGGGCGCGTTTTGCCGAGTTCGGTTTTACAGGTATAAGACCGAACACCCTTCGCAATCCCTAAGGATTTCTTTATGAATATTCCGAGTGAGCGTATCTTTGTTCACATCTTGTAACGATGTGAAGGAGCATACGATGAACGTGAATTTAAAAGAAATAGCGTGTAACTGTAACTGGAACAAAGGTGTCGTTCTCGACAAACACAGTAAGTGCAGCGTTGTGATAGGACAGAACGAGTACGGGCATAACGTTTATGACACCATCCGAACGGACGTGGGTGAGGCTTTATTTCAGCTTAAATACCGTTCGGACTGGAATCAGGTTCAGCCGCTGGCCCAGTGCCTTTATGATAACGTCTATCGCCTCTTTGATAATGTCGGGTTCATCGTTCCTATGGCCGCGTCTAACGTCCGGGCGCGTCAACCCGTAACCGAAGTGGCCCAGGCGCTGGCGCAGTTAGCCGGTGTTCCCTGTTGCACGACTATGTTGCTCAAGGCTGCTGGCGGCGTATCGCTCAAGAATCTCAATACCAAAGAGGAAAAAGTTGCTGCCATTGCTGACAGCTTTTCCTGTGAAGAGATTATCAAGAATGAGGGGCGGTGGAATGTTTTAGTGATTGATGACCTCTATCACACAGGCGCATCAATGGAGGCTGCATGTGCGGCGCTACGCGGCTATAATAAAATTAATAATATCTACGTTGCGGCGCTAACCTGGAGATAATCATGACGACGACAGTTTTCGTTGCTGGTTCAATAACCATCAAGAAACTCGATCCGCTTATCGTTGAGCGGTTAAAGAAAATTGTTGGTAAGAACTTTGATGTTGTTGTCGGTGACGCGTCTGGCGTTGATTCCTCCGTACAGCTGGAACTTAAACAATTGGGTTACAGTGCCGCAACGGTGTTTACCAGTGATCCCAAACCCCGACACAATTTCGGTGCGTGGCCCGTGCAGCTCGTTAAATCAGACTATCGGCCCGGTAGCCGTGAGTTCTACACAGCCAAAGATATTAAGATGGCAGAAGCAGCAGACTATGGCCTTATGGTCTGGGATACAAAAAGTCCGGGCACGTTAAGCAACGTCATTGAGCTGCTTTCGAAAAAGAAAAAATCAGCTGTTTTCATCAATAAGACAAGAGAGTTTGTGCTTATCAAAAAAACCAAAGATATTGATAAGCTGATTAGCTTCATGTCGCCATCATCCCTTGAAAAAGTTGAAGAGAAGATAAAACTGTCCGAAAGGCTGGCGCAGCTGAATAATGAGCAGATGGCTCTAATCTGACGTGAAGATCTTCTTTGCTGTAGTCAAAGCAGCCGCCAAGCGGTTTTTTTACGCCCGTCTCCGGGCATTCGGTAAAACGTCCAGTTTACCGAATACCTTAAAAAAGACATAAAAAAGCCCGGAATAACCGGGCATTGAGCATCATTTCAGAATGTTATAACGGTAAAGCAACTTCCCAAAATCTTGTTTCATACTAACAAAAAGCAGTATCTCAATATTCGTGCCGTCAAAATCGTAGAGGACACGATACTCACCTTCTACATCAAGCCTTTCACGCAACATCAAACCACGATCTGAAAGGTATGCGTTGAAGCGATACCGCTGTGGATCTTCAGTAATGTTAGCAACAGATTCTGTTAGTAGGTTATCGACGAAACTCGCGGCCTGTAACTGCCCAATAGTGGCACTTTTATATGATTCAATATCTTCCAAGCAGTGCTGCGCCATTGGCGCTACTACAACTGAAAACTGATTTGACACTCAATACCTCACTATTATTTTCGAGCGGCACGTAGCCTCCCTAAGACATCTTCGGGGGTCATGCCTTTGCCATCTGTGATTTCCTTTTTGGCCATCATTGCCAGCTTAAAAAGGGCGTTTATATTTCTTTCGTGCTCAATTTCTCGCAGTTCCGCCTGACGTTCGGCGGCGGTCTGAATGAAAAGCTCTGCGACACCGTTTTTTGTTACGTACACACCTCCCTGAAAAGTTTGTGCATTTCCAAGGCTATCTCTGGCAAGTTTCTGCGAAATGGTCTGAGTCATAGTTTTCCACCCTTACAGTGAGATCTACTGGCGAGAACAGTAATCTCGTTCCCCTTTAGATAGGGCTTTGCAGAATTGCAAAGCTGGCTTCTCGCTCGCGCAACTTGTACACGTTCTGAGATTATAATACATCGAGGTTCTATCGTGTACATATTTGCACACGCAGTATCGCCTTCTGTCTAGATTCGGTTTTACAGGAAGTTTACCGAACCGATCACCAATATTCAGTACGTCAAATTTTCTGAATACCCTTCCCGACTGACCTTAAAAACTAACTGACTGTTTTAAAACAATTCTCACGTTGGGCGCCCAGGCGAAAATTATGTTGGCCAGCTGCGACCGCAGTGAAAGGTTGTTCAAGGATATTGAAGTAGCCTACCCACGATGAACGCTAGGTCAGCCCCCGCGCCAATGCTACGCTAACGGGATGCCGGCGGGGAAAGAAGGGCATTTTTTGTGGTGACGTCTGCCCTTTCAGATCCCGCTGGCATCTTCGGGTTTATTCCTTTCTTGGGAAGTTTATCCGATATCTGCCGTGCGCAGAGCGGGGTTTTTCTCCGCGACTCTTCCTGTCCCCTGCCCTATCATGAGGTGATCTTGATGATATAGGCCAGGTTGCGGAGATTAAAAAATTGCGTCTTATCCCCCACGAAGAACACCAGAATTCACGTAGCGCGATCAGTCGGATCGCCACGCCACGAATTGATTTTGAGATGGCGCTGGCCGTTCGCCAGTTGGCGAGTCGCCAGGCCGATAAAGTCAAATACCTACTTGAACCCGAAATGACCGTCTTGCTGTCCGGTTTTACCGATCTCCGTCGCCGCATGTTTTTTGATTTGCTGTGGAATACCGGTGCACGGTTGAGTGAAGCCCTGGCACTGAGCCCGGAAGATACTACGCTGGCGGTTCGCTGGCCGTTGCGTCCCAAAGTGACCCTGTTCACGCTGAAACAGCAAGGCAAGCGGGGACGCCCCCCTAAAAACGCAGTCCGTGATATTCCGCTGTTTGATGAAGGTTTTGCGTTAAGGCTACGCGATCACCTGGATACCTTCTGTCGAGCCAAGACAAAGCGGATCTGGCCAGAGTCAGACGATACGATGCGTAATTGGCTGCATCACGCTGTGGTGCGTTGTGAGGCTGAAGGATTTCGCTTTTCTGTGCCGGTGACGCCGCACACGCTACGACATAGCTTTGGGATGCACCTGCTCTATTGCGGCGTGGCCCCCCTCACCCTTCAAGCACTGATGGGCCACAAAGATTTTAAATCGACGCAGATCTACCTGAAGACGTTGGCCCTGGAGGCTGATGTGTCAGGGCAATACAATGTGCGATTTGGCATGGATAAAGGAGAGGCTGAGGCGCTGTTGCGGCGTTCTGTGCAATCTACATAAATAGTGTGTAACGTTATACACTATATTATTGCATCATCAACAGTAACGTTGTATAACGTTATACAATATATTGCGACACCAATGATTTGCTTTTCTTCCTGGTCGCCGCAAGAAAAAAAGGAAGTGCATATGGGCTTTCTTTTAATGATGTATAACGTTATACAACTTATTGGTGGCGTAATGATTGTACTGATTGGTAGTCATAAAGGGGGCGTTGGGAAATCTACTATCCTGATCAATTTGCTGATGTTCCTCAAACTGAAAACGACCCAGCGTATCGCTGTGCTGGAGTGTGACGAACAACATAGCGTAAAAATGTGGCTCGACGAACGCAGGGAAAAGGGGATGGTTCCTGATGTCGATTACTTTGAGTGTTATACCCATATCCCAGATACCGCACATCGTCTCGCTAACAAGCATGACCTGGTCATGATGGATGCACCAGGCAGTAAATCCCCGGAGTTCCGTAAGTGTCTGGCCGTGGCCGATCTATTCATTTCGTTGATAGACCCGACTTCACAAGTGGAAATCAACACCTTGGGAGAACTGGTGGTCGATGTTCGCCAGGCACAGACGGCGATCAATCCGAAATTGAAAGCAATGATAGTGATGAACCGTTGCCCGACCCATCCGGGTGATCAGGATGCAAGCACATTCCGCAAGATGATGAATGATGATCCCGACTGGCTGCCAGTTGCCCGGCAACGTCTGTTTACCCGAACGTCTTACAAACGTGCCTATAACGAAGGTATGGCCGTGCATGAATACAATGACAAGAGCGGCAACAAGGCGCGTGCTGAAATCGAGCTTCTTGCTACAGAATTAAAATTATACAGTGTATAACGTTATACATCATTTAGGTTGCAACATGAAATTGAAAAAAAGTGCAGGACTGGACACCGTAACAGAAGGGAAAACGCTCAAGTCTTTTGTGATGGAAGCGAGCAAACGGCCTGTATCGGGATCGCAGATCACACGTGTTAACTTCTCACTGACAGAACAGGATATCGATAACTTTGACCACTTTATCAAGGAGAGTGGTGCAAGCCGTGTTGCTGTACTCAGGGCGAGTATGAATGCGTTGCGTATGCTGGATGAAGATAAACGGAACACGCTTATTCGCCAGGCTGAAATCGCCAGTCCGAAAACTGGGAAGCCACCGATAAAACGGTAATTTAATACAGTGTATAACGTTATACACTTTAACCCACCTCTAAATAACATGATCTTAGTATCTTAGCTCTAAAATCGTTATTACAGTCACATTGACATATATACATATCATTAAAAATAAATCATATTGAATCATACAGTGTAGATGATTTTTCAATATCTATATAATTATTTTTTATAATATATATATGTTGTGAAATGTAATTCAAAATGCGTGGATTTTATGATAGCATCAACTTTGAATCATATATTTTTATAGTTAATAACATTTAAAGATATTGAAATAGATAACAATTTAACCACACGTGAGGTTTAAAGATGCGCATTTATGTTGACGACGGCTCTACCAATATCAAACTGGCTTGGAAAGAAGGTGGCGTGGTAAAGACAGCAATCAGTCCAAACAGCTTCAAACCAGAGTGGTCACTGAATCTGTTTGATAACAGTAGTTCGTCTAACTATGAAATAGAGGGGGAGAAATTTAGCTTCGATCCAACCAGTGCAGATGCTGTTGTGACAACCGAGACACGCTATCAGTACAGCTTGGTGAATGTGGTGGCGATTCATCATGCGCTGTTACAGTCTGGCATTGAACCGCAGAAGGTTGATATTGTTGTGACGTTGCCATTGTCTGAATACCTTGATAGCGACAATCAACCCAACAAGGAAAATATTGCGCGTAAAAAGGCGAGTGTGAAGCGTACAGTAGCGGTACAGGGCAAGGCTGGATTCGCAATAGATAAGGTTTCCGTGCTGCCTGAGAGCATTCCTGCAGGCTTCAACGTACTGGCAAGCCTTGAAGATGATGACTCTTTGCTGATCGTTGATTTGGGCGGTACAACGCTGGACGTGTCCCATGTTCGCAGTAAAATGAGAGGCATTACCAAAACGTGGTGTGATCCGAAAATTGGTGTGTCGATCGTCACCGATGGCATAAAAAACACATTAGCAGCCAACACCAGAATTAGCTCTCTACACGCCGATAATATCATCATCAATCGTAATGACACGTCATGGCTTGAACACCGTATGGCAGATGTGAACCATAGAAAAGCCGTGATGACTACGATAGAAGAGAAAGAGGGTGTCCTGACACGCCGTGTGACTGACGCGCTGACACGCTTCACAGGATATACGCATGTAATGTGTGTGGGTGGCGGTGCAGGATTGGTCAAAGACGCGGTGAAATTTGTTACTAAGGTACCGGAAAATCGCTTTTTTAGCAGTAAAGAACCACAGTTTGACCTGGTGCTGGGTATGCTTGAAATGAAAGAAGGTAGTGTTAATGAGTGAGCCATCTACCCCGCGTAAAATCGCGTTTAACCTTTATCCTGGTGAAGAAGCGGGTGATAAGTTAGCGGCAGATCTGCTGGATGAAACGCGTCTCAAAGAAAGAGGGCGTGCAATGCGAGCGTTTTTGCTCACGGGTGCAGCGTTGGCGAACATAGATCGCCGTCTGCCATTTCTTATCGCAGAGCTGGCAACGGAAAACATCACGTTACGAGATATTCAACGGCTTATAGGTAGTGTTATCCCTGACGCTTTTGCGCTCGATGATGCATTAATTCGGGCGTTGATGAGCAAAAGTGGTGTGCTTGAAGAGAAAGTATTAGCTCAGGGCTCATCGTCAACACAGGAACCCAGTGCTGAGGAAAGGGCTGCTTTGACTACGAGGGAGAACAGCAAAAAACTTTTTAGTGACGAAGACGACTAAGAAGAAAGAAGGTGTGGATAATAGCCGTCTTTATGACGGCTCTTAGTTGGAGTCCTGATTACCTGTGTTGGTACGTACAGCATTAATTTTTTATCTGATGTATAAATGCTCACACTTTTTGGTTATTCCAAAAGTAGCAAGCTCAACCAGTTTAGATATTTCCTTGGATTTTTCATATCGTTTGTAAGTACGCAAGCTAATCCCAAGTTCTTCGGCCGTTCTTTCTTGATCCCAGTTTAAGCCGCGTCGCCAAAGGCGTAATTCAAATCCTGTCATATTCGCATGCCTTAAAAGTGACATTTTGTCACTTTTAACATTATTTATTTTTCTATGCAAACATACCATCCAACAGTGCTTTTTCAGCATGGGGATAATGATGACAAAGCAGTAAGCTATGTGCCGGACATCAATATCAATCTTTCTGACTGCGTTAATGTGGCGATAAGCATGCTGAGAAAACTGTTTGGCTACGTGTATTTATTTGGAAAAGTAAATTTTTGTGGTTGAAAATTAATCAGTTGTTGAACCATTGAATGGACGTAAGGAGGGACAGTTATTCACAGGATTATACGGATGATATCCCGCAAAATTGTGGATAACTGCAGTCATTCATTGAGTTCAATGAGGCCGTGCCGTGACCTGACTTTAGCCGGGCAGCTTCGCCAGCAAGGGTAAAACTGTAGTGCAAAAACGCACGGCACATTCAGTCAGTTCACGTCACGCAGAGGCTTACACACAGCACATAAATTCTCAGCTTTCGCGTCGGAATTTACGGTTTTGATGCTATTAAGAAGGCTAAACCGTAAGTTTCTGTTCAAATGCTCGCGCTAGTCCTAAAAGGATGTCGCTGTGCTCCTTGGCGGTGAGCGAGCGCCAGCGAGTATGGTGGGGTTGTTTGTACATAGTGGAAACTATGAAGCAGATACGCCGTTGGAGTACAGAACGTAAGGAACAAGAACGCAAGCTGAATCTGGAACGCAGGGGGATGAAGGTAGCGCCGTTGTTTGCCGATGAGCTGATCGCGCGTGAGTTGGAGAAACGACATGATTACTTCAAGGGAAAATGAGCACTATACTGAAAGTAATTCTGTTTTCGGTCGTGGAGAGGGCGTGTGTATGTGGAAATATCTAAGACGAAAAATCACTAGCATACCGTTAGTGAAAAACATGTCTTTATCACAGAGAAAGCGAGTAGGGGGAAAATTTATCCTCTATAGCACTATGCTGCTGCTCATTCCTTTTACCGGCATGTTTCTGTCCTACAACAGTGCTCTGGTACATATCGTCTTTCAGGTGATTTGGGGTGTATCTATGGTCATCGGGTGTCTGATTGCTTTCGAGTCTAAGCATGAGTCGGGTAGAAGGGCAAAATGATGTTGGCCAGGGCAGGAAGGTATAGAATAGACGGCACCTGTGGTGCAGTTCTTTCACGTACCTTCCTGCCTCATACAGAACTTATCTTGGTTAACTGTTATACAGGTATTAGTGTTTAGATCTCTCATCGTTATTTATCAGATCGTTTCTATTACACGCTGTTATTTTCTTGTAAAACATTCAAATCAAAAAAACTCTTATAAGTAAACAGGATCGCGTATCTTTGCTGTTCTGTAAGCATTTTTAGAGATAAAAGCTCTGCTTTTTCTTGCTCAGTAAGTCTTTGTAAAAGCACATCTACAGGTGATACTCCACATGCCTCACATAGTGAATCCCTTTCCCACAAACCATTTATTTCAATTCGCCCACTAAAAATATCTTTTATACGTTGTTCTGATACATTCATTTTTCTTGCTATGTCGGAATAGCGGATTTTTTTAGCTCTGATGATTTTTTTTAGCTCTATTATTGAGGGGTGTATCACATTTTTCATACTGTAATAATTTTTCTTGATTATTTAAAAGTGTATGGAAAAACACTTAAAAAGTTAATGTGTGAAATAAGTATATAATAAATATGTGTTTTGTCTAATATGTATTTTTTAAAAGTGTAGCCACATACACTTTTTAATTACAAACCTTTGTATAGGTAGCAGTTGACTAAAGTATAGGTTTTTTTTAATGTAAAAAACAAACAAGCTAACGCTTATTAGGAGAAGATTTATTTTTATAATACATAGGGGTTTATATTTTTATTATGTTTTTGTTTCGGTGTTTTTTAAATATCCGATTGTTCTTTAAAAATTTGAAGTTGCTCATTGTGGAATTAATAAAAAAGCTAGTAAAATGAAAAGGCGAAGAATTCTAAAAGGAAAGAATAGAGTAAATTAATGGTTATAAAAATCGTATACGGAAAGGTAAGAAGACGGATGATAAAGAGATAAAGAGATGAAGAGTAAAGGACAACACGGGGTTGCGCCATAATTTTTTCGAGGTTAAGAAAACTCAATGAGTAAGGGATATAGCAGCAGAGACTCTAAGAGATAATATCAATAGGAATGGAGAAGTTTAAATTATTTATGGATGATAGAAATGGTTAGATTGAAAATTAAAAAATAGTAAATTAATCGATAATTTATTAATGCGACAGAGCCGCTTGTGCACTATGTATATAGTTGATTTTAAGATAAGTGAAATGATAATATTTTATTTTTATTGTAAAAATTAAATATATGCAAGCGTGAGTTTATTAATATTATAGAGGTGTTTTTAATTAAATTATTATAGTTAACGTGTTCTCGTTGTTGCATGTGAAATATTAAAATTAAATCAGTTGATAACTTTAGGTTTGATATTTCCTGATTTTATTTTTTTATAAATAAAATAAATTGACTTTGCATAATTATGACGTGCAGAGATAGTTTCATCTCTATTCTTTACGCCAGCATTATACATACCTACAGCCAACCAGTTTGTACCATATGCGTTGAAGTTCCTTCTGAGTACCATTGCGCCTACGTGGATATTCAAACAAGGTTCGGAAATAAGTCTTTCAACGGTTAATTGAGGATATTCGATGCGAAAACTATTCAGCGTTTTACTATTTATTTGCATGATGCCGTAATCGATGCTTAAGACATCTCCATTTTTGTTCTTGTTCTTATTGGTTGCCAATGGATTAAATGATGACTCACGATAAGCGATAGAGCGTAGATAATCAGGGTCAATATTGTAGTATAAACCAGCACGATCAAAGCAGTCCGCGTAAACGAAATTACTTATCAATAATAGAAGGAAGGTTGCTCCCGCTAATGGTATAGGCATCATCAGTCCCTTAAATTTTGAAAGTCTAGAATGAGGATATAATAAATAGCTGATTTTTAGAAGAAGAATGTACACACCACTCGCAAATGTGAAATTTGCATGTTTTTTCTTTAATATTAGTGTGTTAATAAATAAATTTGTGTTTTCTGTATGATTTCTTGAGTAACCCGTTAACAACCAGTAAGTTACTAAAAGGTGTCTCATAAGTAACCTTCGAGTGCTTTCATATATATCATGTAGTTAAGTTTGATTATTCTTTTGTGGTTACTCGATGGTTACTTGATTGATGCTAGTAAGTTACTCATAAAGGTGGTGTGTAAGTGAGTACCATTGATGGTTGCTAATAAATCAGAGGAAAATAGAGAAAATGGATACTGTATATAAAAACAGTGACGAACATACTAAAAGCCGACCGAATAGGGTCAACCTGACAGTTCCTCACTCTTTACTAGAGGTGGTAGACAGGAATGTAAATGCTCGTTTGGATGATGGAGAATCTAGAGATACTGCCAATAGAGCAGCGTTCGTCATGGAAATGTTCAAGCTTGGGTTACGAGTTCATGAAAATAAAAAGAAGAAAGATGAAGGGGAGGTTACCCTTAACGATCAATTAAAAATGATGAGTAGAAACATATTGATATCGTCATTTTTGGCAGAAGCTATCTTCAGCCTTATCAAAGAAACTTTAGATATGTCCAAAGTACAAAAAAGTGAAACTTACCTTGCTAATGATTTTATGATGGTGTTGGATGAAAGGATAACCGGGAAGTTAATGCAGTTCTTCAAATGATATTTTAGGGATTTTCCTGTCAGCCCGGATGTTCATATCTGGGCTGGCGAGAAATCATAAAATAGCGATTAACTAGCCTCGATTACAGTAACTATAAATTAAAAATTTTGTTTGTCGTAAGTGTGACTGTGGTAATAAAAATGGAATTTAATTGAGGTTGCGTATGATAAGATTGATAAAAGGTATGCCAGTTGTTGAGTTAAAACCAGTATTTCCTGAGCTGACAGAAATACAATTGAATTATTTGTGTATGTTCATGAATTATGGTAGCTACAGTAAGATTGCTGCGATTATGGGATGCAGTGAGGACAACGTAAAAAGGCACATTCAACGTTGCAAGGAGAAGCTTGGTTTATCGAGTGTGGATATGTTAGGTATTGTTTATAATGCCAGGGTTCAGTGTTGTATCATGCAACATTTAAAAATCCATGCAGGATTAGTAAAGCAGACGAGTCAACGTAATGCTCATTAAACACTAAGGAAGCCGTCAAGGCTTCCATTTTGAACTAATACAATTCACTCTATCATAAAGTGCGGTTCAATATTCTACCGTCTTAGTTCATGTATGATAAATGAACGCTTACCAGGTAGAAAGTCATCAACAACGGCTTTCCTTCTTTCCGTCCAGATTAAGAAGTGTAAGGTTGAGGAAAACTGAGTTTCATCTTCAGGCTGAGAACAGATAAGTAACTCACCATTTAAAGCGGTTGCAAACATACCTCTTCCGTAGTCCTGTTCACTGACGATAAAGTTGGTGTTGTCTTCCAAAAATGCTTCTGATTGATATAAGCGTAGGCGAAAGTATTCATCGATGATTGGTAGATAATAAACGGTAGGATTAAGAATACACTCCGAGCGCATAAACTAACCAGTCATGGTTAACATTTAGATAGACCTTCAGCGATAATGCTTGATTTTTTATAGGTTTCTACCTTATTTCTAATTAGGTGGCTTATGGTTGATTTTGATATGCCTGTTCTAACTCCAGCGTCGGACTGGTTAATTTCTAGTCATCGCAATATTTTTTCAAGACGTTCGCCTAATGTTTTCAATGTCTATAGTTCTTTATTGATTGGTATTCAATGATTTTACGGTTAAAAACTAACTAATAGTGAAGAAGGTAGTTCGCCATATGTGCGGATCTCATGAATAAAGAAT
The DNA here is from genome assembly GCF_033095805.1 of Serratia sp. UGAL515B_01. Taxonomy (NCBI): domain Bacteria; kingdom Pseudomonadati; phylum Pseudomonadota; class Gammaproteobacteria; order Enterobacterales; family Yersiniaceae; genus Serratia; species Serratia sp. UGAL515B_01. Next base: position 28,029 of record NZ_CP109900.1, read on the forward strand.
GACTTTTTATTTTCATCATCACTATCAATGACAAACTTTTCGTCCTCTGTCCATATTAAGTATTTTAGTGGTTTTTTTGTATTTCCTTCAGATGTAGAGCAAATAAGAACTTCTTCATTTAAGATAGTGGCAAACATAGACGTTCCATAGTATTGGTCTGAGATCAAGTATTGTGAGTTTTCATCAAGGAAACCTTGAGACTGATATAACCCTAATCTAAAGTAGTCATGGATAATTGGAAGATATTTCGCTGTAGGATTAAATATCCCTCCTTTGCCATATACGAGCCAATCATGATTAATGCGTAAACCATCTGCGAGCGCTCTTGAGTTTTTATACGTTCGTGCTTGTGTCCTTACGAGATGGCTAATCGTAGTCTGAGCTACCCCTGTGCTGAGGCTTGCGTGAGCCTGCGATATCTTTAGTTTGGTTAGAGCAAACTCTAGTCTCTCACCCAGAGTTTTTAAGCTATTAGCCATTTTGTTCAATCCATCACTTATCTACAGAATTTCAACCAATAAATAATAAGTTATAAGTATTTGTTTTCTAATCAATAATTCGCTTATTTATTAATATTTTTATTAAGCTACTAAAAATTGTTTGAAATGTATGTTGTATTGTCATACTCTCAAAATGTTGAAAGTTCACTCAACAAGATATTGTGTTTATGTAGGCTTATATCCATAACCATATGTTTTAAAATGGTTAAACTTATTTTTTTGTAAATTTTTTAGTGGTTTAACTGAAGTCGGTTATGGCGATTTTGTGCATGAAAACAGGAGTCCGTATGTCAGAGTCATCGTCCGTAAAAGTTCCTCGTCCAGCCAGCTCTTTGTACGTGGGGCCAGAACGATGTGAACAGGTACGGCGCTGTGCTATTGAAATTAGTTACCACACCGGGGAAAACGTCTCAGCATCTCAACTTTCACAGTATCTCATTGATAAATACTTAGAAGATGCAAAGGCGGAGTTAATCAACCAACTGAAGAAAGGAGGGGATAGCATGGCCGTTATTTTAGGCAATGCTAACGAGGAATAAAAACTAATTTTATATTCAAAATCGTTATATAAGTGTACTCGACCGAGTACACCTGTACGCGTAAATCTGTGGCAGCATAAATAGTGAATATTTATTAAAGGGAGGTTAAACACTAAAAAAATCATTTAACGTTCAGATCTAAAAAATATCTTTTTTTTTAACCGTCAAAGGAAAATATAAATGAACGGAAAGATTCGCTCGTTCTTTAAAACCCCGCGCAAAATGGGTGCGGTAGCTATGGCAGTTATGGGTTTGGCAATTGTAATGACACCATCTTTACATGCATATGCAGATGATTTATTTAAAGGTGGCAAATCAACAATTAATGATACGTTTGGTAGCGGCTCTACCGTTATCTGGATTTTATATATTCTGGAAATCATGGCAGCTATTTTTGCCTATGTGAAAACTAAAAACCTGGCTGTATTTGGCGGTATCGCCGCAGTTATTGTTTTCGTAAACGTCGTATTCGGTATTATTCCTCAATAAAAAGTGAACTGAATGGAAAAACGTAACCGTCATGAATTTCCGGCTACGTTTTCCGATCAAAAGCGCTATGTGGGGCTGCCACTTGATGAACTGATTATCTATCTCCCTTTAGGGGTGCTAGCTATCTTCATTAATGCCTGGGTTTTCAGCCCCACTCTCGGTGCAGCAGTAATCGGAATTCGTTACCTGAAAAGAGGCAAGGGTTCCAGTTATTTACTTAACCTTGCCTATTGGTTTTTACCCACAACACTGATGCGCTTCTTTATTTCAGTCCTACCCGAAAGTTTCAAGCGCCATTGGGTTGCCTGATTATATTCACCCATTGCCGCAATCATTCTTATCGGTAAATCATATGGAATATAAAATTCGAAGCACGGGCCAGCGTAATATGGCCGTGGCGATAGTTATTTTTGTTGTGATCAGTGTCCTGAGTCTTGGGTTGTGTTTTCGCATATTCAATCAGAATACTGCGCTGGTAAAGCAACTCATCAACAATCGGCAAACTATTATTTTGCCGATGAATATCAACAAGGAAATTGCCTTTAATGGTGAGCGGGGGGATGCCCGTTATCTTCGTTTAATGGCGTTAAGCCTGGTAAATCTGCGCCTGAACGTGACGAGAGAGAACGTTCAGGCAAGCCATGACCTGCTACTGGCTTATGCGTGCGACGATCAGCGAAAAATCATGTTACCCGTCCTTGCCGAAGAAAAGAAACGTATCGAAAGCAACGAGGGAAGCTCGGTTTTCTATCCGGGAAAACTCCGCGTTGCGCCGGATACCGGATTGGTTGAACTGCCAGGGCAGTTGGAGTTCAGCTATGGCATGAGATCCGCAGAACCCGTGTCAAAACGCTATCAAATCCGCATTGATACCCGTAATGAGGGGATGTGCTTTAACTCATTTGTGGAGGTGCCTGTTGAAAAGTAATTTGCTGTTCATGATGTTGGCAGCACTGGTTACCGGTTCAGCCTGTGCGGAGTCGGTAACGCTTAATCCCTGGGGACGTATCACAACGATTGTGAGTAACAGTGACCCTAACAGTATCTCAGTACCCGATGATCGTGTCGTGTCAATTCAGGCGACACAGGGAGTCTTACAATCAAGAAGCACAACGCCGGATGGGGCGGTGATATTTACCACGCTGGCTGAAAAGCCGTTTACCGTATTTGTTCAAACCGAATCGGGATTCAGTTTCTCTGTCTATGCCACCCCGCGTAAACAACCCGGATTATCACTGGTGGTGAATAATCGCAGTATTCGGGGTGATGAACGTGCCAGTCAGTGGGAATCTTCACAGAGTACCTATAGCTCAATGTTAACCTCGCTGATTAGTCAGTTTATCAATAATAAAAAGCCGGATGGTTTTGTCTTCACCAAGAATATAGATATCAGTCTGTCTCCATCGGTTGAGCAATATTTCACGGTGCGTCCCGTATCGGCATGGCGCGGGGATCAGATACGTATTGTACGACTCGATCTGACAAATCGGGCATCAAAGAATATTGAACTGAATGAACGTTATTTCTGGAGCAAGGGGGTGATGGCAGTTTCTTACTGGCCTCGTATCGATTACCTCTCGCCAGGAAGAACAGTCTCTGCCGTGATTGTATTGCGGGAGGAAGGGGGCAGGGATGAACAGTAACAAGCTGATTCTGACGAAGCAGCGCAAACTTCTTTTGCTTATCACGGGTTCACTCATCGCACTGATGGCGACGTTATGGTTTATCAACAAAAAAGCCTCAACGAGCAGTGAGGGTGAAACTGCTCAGATCGCAGGTGATGTTCCAGCGCCTGAGCCCGATTTGACAGGGGCTGTGACTAATACCTTCGACAGCAGTGTGCAAAGCAGCATCATCGTGGACGCGCAGATGCAGCAGAAGGAAACCACAAATGCGCTTAAGGAGATACAGACCGAACTATCAAAGGTTACCAACAAGCTTGGTGACATGAACAGTGAAAATCAGGCGTTAAAATCTCAATTGAGCGAACTGAAAAAACAGATGGATGAAGCGAAAAACAGTCCAATGCCACCTCAGCAGAACATGGCGCCAGGAAGGGGGGCTTCAGGGGGACAAACAGAGTATCGCATGGGACCACCTCCAGTCAGAGTGGGGCAATTGGACAGTGCCGTGTTTGACTATTCAGCGATAGATAAAGGTAAAAAAAAATCTGAATCTGAACGTGCGTTTTATGTGCCAACTGGCACATTTTCTAATGCGATCATTATCGAAGGGGCTGATGCTAACGCCTCTGTGCGTGGTGAGAGCAAGCTTGTTCCCATGCAATTCAAACTGACAGGACTTGCTCATCTTCCTGGCAATCAGCGCCTAGATAAACTCAAAGATTGCTTTGTGACCGCTGCAGCGTTTGGTGAAATTTCGAGTGAAAGGGCGGTTGTCCAATTGCAGCGCCTGTCTTGCATCATCAACGGTAAGCACATTGATCAGGAAGTAAAGGGACATGTGGCCTTCTACGGTAAGAACGGCATAAAAGGCGTGCCGGTGATGCGCAATGGCAAGATATTGGGACTGGCCTTTGGTGCGGGAGCACTGGGGGGTGTAGGTCAGAGTGTTTCACAGATTGGACAAACGGTCGCTGGTTTGGGTGCAACTGCTACCACATCAGCTGGAGATGTAGCACGTAGTGCTATTGGTGGAGGTGCCAGCACTGCAGCGAATAAATTGGCAGATTATTACATAGATGCGGCAGAGCAATATCATCCCATCATTCCTATTGGGGCAGGAAACCGTGTGGAAGTTGTTTTCATTGAGGGGTTTAGCGCCGAGTTTATTGAAGATAAACAAGCTGCAGAAGCTGAAAAAAAACAACCACAGCAACCCAATGGCAGCCAGATGAATGATGTTCAGAAGGGGGAGTACGGCAATAGTGGTTTACCACCAGAATTGATCGGTCAGTTGGGAGATGCACAAACTCTCAATCTCAGCGACTTTGTGACACCGAGCAAGGGGCGATGATGGCACCAGGGAAAATGCCCCGTCCAGAACATTGTGGATGGTGTGTTCAGTACGGAAAAAGACAATTCATGTTTGGTCGGGAGGCTGACCGCCATATCAAGACGTGGAAAGCGCTTGGCCTCGATATACGGAAAGTATGGTTGCTTCCTGAAACGATGCAGGGAGCAAACACGACGAAAGTGATCAGCAGCCTGATAAAGCGGCTTGTTGAAGTCTCGCCTGGCGACCCTGTGGTTGTTTCTATCATCAAAAAATACTCAGATAAAAAGGACTGATTATGCGTGGTTATCAATTATTCTCCCTATTGACTGCCAGTATTTTATTATCAGGCTGCGCAGGAATGAATTCTGATTTCGAATTCGACAAGCCTGCACGTGATTCAGGAATATGGATGTCACAAGCTGATGACATGACGGCGACGCACAATGGGAACACGGCCAATAAGGGGGATTCTTTTAATCTGGCGGGATACCGACTGATTAATACCGGCAATATTCGCCTGGATGTCAGGCCAACGGTGTCGGGTGGGTATACAGCAAATCAACAAGCGACTTCAAAACAATCTTCTACAGTGGCAAAGGGAGCAGGGCTAATCGCCGGGACTTCTCATACAGCGGCTGTTACCGACATACCAGTGTCTTGCAACACTCCCCGCTGCTACCCGGAACCCTCATCGGCATTCAGAACGCCAGATGCGGTGATCCGTATTTGGATTGCACCGTTTGTTTCACCAGACGACAACGTTCACATGGGCGAAATTGTTTATTCCGTCGCGAAACCTGCGCATTGGAACGGAATGCTTTAAAAGGGTAAAGAATGAAATTCGATATCTCCAGATTTAAATTCGACCCGCTCAATGTTGTCGATACGGTCTTTAGTATATTAGGTGAGAGGGATACGGTAAAAGAGACGCAGAAGAAACTGGATGACATGGATTTCCCGCATATCCGTGATTTGCTCCCTTTTACCGACTATGCCAGTGATGAACAACTCTACATTAATAAAAATTCGATAGGGTTTATTCTCGAAGCACAACCGTTGGTGGGTGCGAATGCCAGTCTGCTGGAAAGTCTGGATACGCTGCTACAGGACAAGGTGCCGCGTGGGACGCCGTTACAGGTGTTGTTGGTGAGTTCACGGGCAGTTGCAGGACAAATCAGGTATGGATTGCGGGATTTTGGCTGGCGAGGTCACCGGGCTGAAGAATGCAACGATCTGACTAACCGCTATTATTTGAATGCGGCACAAAACACCTTTCCCAATGATTTAGGTCATCCGTTAACGTTGCGGGATTATCGGCTGTTTTTCACCTGGGCCCACAAGACACGCAATATCACTGAAACCGATTTTATCAAGGTGCGAGATGTCCGACGAAATCTGCTGAGTGCGCTTTCAGCAGCGGACATTTATGCCCAGGCCATTGGCGTCGAATCGTTCCTGGGGGTGATGCGTGAAATGTTTAATCATGATGCCAAACGATTGGAATCCTGGGACATTCCTTATGATCCTCAAGCCAATTTGGCAGACCAGATGGTTGACCGCACAACGTCCTGGAAGATTAAACCGGGATATATCCGCATTAATGGCGTAGATGAAAGGCAGTCGGGTTTCAGCAGCCGGATGGTCAGCATGAACCTGGATAGAAACCCGGCGGAACATTACCTGTGGCAAAACGGCAACATTATCACTGACCTGACCTCACCAACCAACGGCATTCATTGCCCGTTTCTGTTCAGTATGGTGATGATCACTGATGACCAGTTGAAAAGTCACGGTGAAGCCAACTCAAAATTCCTTGCCCTGGATAGCCGGGTCAATACGTCCTATGCAAAGTATATCCCTGCGACCAAGAGGCAACATGCTGAATGGATGAGGGTGCGTGATGAGCTGCAGGCGAACAGAACGGCATTGACCCGTTATTTTTATGGGGTGACTTTTTTTTGTGATGACAATGATGATGTCATGGCACGTGAAACGGAAAGAACCAAAAATGCCTTTGCAACACAAGGCTTGAAGGTTGTCCGTGCTGATTTTATGCAAATCAGGAACCTGTTGGCGGCGATCCCCTTTACGTCGGTGGATGACAAGTTGTGGAAGGACTTTGAACGCACCGGGGCGCTTCAACGGGCAGAGAGTTTTCAAGCGGCTAACCTGATGCCGGTCATTGGAGACAATAAACTCTCCAAGGCCGGTATTGTGCTCCCAAGCTACCGCAATCAGCTGGCTTTTCTTGATGTGTTTGATGAAGACTTACCCAATACCAATTTCAACTGGTTCCTGTCAGCCACATCCGGGGCTGGTAAATCGGTGTTGTCTCAGGCAATCGCCAGGCAGGTGTTGGATCGCGATGGTATCTTGTCCATTACGGATATTGGCGATTCCTACAAGGCATTTTGCAGTAGCGCAGGCGGGATTTATATCAACGGGAAAACATTGCGTTTCAATCCGTTTGCCAATGTGAAGGATATCAAGCTGGCCGCTGAACGCATTCGTGACCAGCTGTGTATCCTCGCCAGTCCTAACGGACTGCTTGATGATGTCCATGAGTCCCTGATGCTGGATGCCATTACAGAGTCCTGGCCGGCTTATCAGCAGGATATGCGTGTCGATCACGTTGTGGAGTACCTGAAGAAACGCCAGGGAGAGGTATCAAAACAATACTCACCGCAAATTGGTGGGCGTATTGATGAGATTGTCACGCTGTTGAACAAATACACCACAAAAGGTCTTTATGGTGAGTTTTTTAACAGCAGTGAGCCGACACTGAACATGAACGATCAGTTTGTCGTGACCGAGTTGGGGGATCTGCGTAAAAACGGCGATCTGTTGGCGGCGGTACTGTTTACGCTCATGATCTGGAACGAGAACATGATGTACAGCAGTAAACGTAACGTGCGAAAAATGAACATCACGGATGAGGGCTGGAAGTTATTGGGTGGAACCAGTAAAAAAATTCGTGACTTCATCGAGGAAGGATACCGAACCGCCCGCCGTCATAACGGTTCCTACGGGACGATAACACAATCCATACGGGACAAAAATCTAAGTACGGCGTCCTTGGCGGCATACGATAACAGTTCGTTCAAGTTTACCGGGATGCAGGATGCGAAAGCGTTCACCACCTTCAAACAGGAAGAACCCGATACGTTCAATGAGCTGGAATGGAAGCTGATCCAAAAATTCCCGCCCGCCAAAAAGGCAAAATACTCAGCATTCCTGGTGAACGTGGGAGCCTACAGCAGTTTCCATCGGCTGATGCTAGACCCCCTGACCGATAAGCTGTTTTCATCCAAAGGGGAGGATTTTACCTACCGTGAGGCGCGCCTGGCAGAAGGTGTCGATATTAAAGACATTCTTTTTGAAATGATTGAGAACGATCCAGAAAACAAACACGCACGTCGAGAATTCCTCAATCATCTGAGGAATATGACGTTCTAATCGCGTAAATAAGCTGGCGATAATAATAGAGAGAAGGATTGGCTATGAAAATTAAACAGGAGTGATGAATGATGGATAATATCCACGCTAATAACACCGTGAAGGCGATACCCCTAAAAATCATTGCCATCACCGTATTAATGTCATGTGCAGTTAGCCTTGGTGCTTTATACATTACTTGGCAGTATTGGCTGAAACCTCGTGAAGTGGTCAGCTTTGACCTGAAAGGGACGACAAACACCTTCCTTTTGCAGAGCGCAAAATTAAATATTACGGCTGAACAGCAAGAGCAATTACTTCGGCTCTACAACGATAAGCTGAACGCTGTTTTGCAACGTCGGGTCAAGCAGAACCAGGAAATGGTGATTGCCCAGCCAGCGGCGATTGCAGGGATTCGGGACATTACTCCGCAAATACGCCAGGAACTTGCTCAGGCGATGGAGCAGGCCCGTAAAGCAGCACCGGAGGCAAGATGAAAAATACCTGCAAAGCCACCTTGGTTGCCCTGTTTTTTCCCATTGCAAGCCAGGCAGCCAATCTTGGGACGTTTGGTGATATATGGGATATTCGTGAGCATAATTTCCTTGCCGTCATTAATGAAAAACTGACGGAACACCTGCAGGGGAAAAATGAAGAACAAATGCAGGAAGAACTGCGTCAACGCGTCACAGAAAGCGCAATGCGGCCGATGCCCGTAGACGGAATACAGCGAGGGCGAGAAACCCGCATCAGGCAGTTTGACCCCGCTTACACCGTGACACGGGATATGGCGGACCAGAAGGGGAACGTCTTTGCTCATGCGGGGCAGCGCGTCAGTCCATTTGATGTTATCCCGGTCTTTAATCAAACGTTGTACTTCATTGATGGTGACGATGCCGAGCAGATAGACTGGATGAAAAAGCAGGTTTCACCGACGGCTGAAAGAAAAATCATCCTGGTCAACGGCAATATTCGAGACAGTGCCGATATGTTGGACTCCCGCATCTACTTTGACCAGAACGGCGCATTGACGACACGTTTTGATATACGTCAGGTTCCGGCCATTGTCGAACAGGAACCCGGCAAGCCGCTTTTACGGATCACTGAAGTGGGGATGGCACCATGAAAAACGTTAAAAAACTCTTGGCGACATTGTTCGTGAGTGTCCTTGCCACATCGAACGCGGAAGCGAAAGACCCGACATGTGATGGCCGTTGGGTAAACCCGATCACCGATATATGCTGGAAGTGCATATTCCCGATGAGTATCGGGAACGTCAAGGTTGCATCGGGCAGTTTGCCGGATACCCGTAACCCGTCTTCACCGTTGCAGTTTTGCCCCGCACCGCCCCCGATATTTCAGCGTTTGGGATTGGCGATTGGCTTCTGGGAGCCATTTGCCATGACAGATGTCACACGTGCACCTGGATGTATGGTGAACATGGGGGGCTTTACGATTCCCATTCCAAAGGCGGGAACTGGAGCAGGAACCAAGGTGGCCGGTGAGCATCCCGGTACGTTTTATCATGTCCACTGGTACAAGTATCCGGTGATCAGCTGGTTAAACATCATCACTTCCGTTGGGTGTATGCAAGGGGGGGAATATGACATTGCCTATCTCTCCGAACTCGACCCCATGTGGAAAGATGACCAGCTGGCTCTGTTCACCAATCCGGAGACGATAGTGTTTGCCAATCCAGTGGCACAGCTGGCTTGTATGGCTGACGCCGTTGCAGCAGAGACGGGGATGCCGCTTGATCCGCTGTTCTGGTGTTCAGGGGGGCATGGTTCGATGTATCCCTTTACCGGGAATCTGGTGAATGAAAGTAGCGGTCTTAACAGTGGGATTTTGCTGACAGATCGCATGAACTTCAAACTGCACAGGCAGGGGATGATATGGGATACCGTTGGAGAGAATGGCGCGGTGTGCAGTGAATACCCGACGGTTATCATGCCAAAAAGTCGGTATCGATACCAAATGGTGAATACGATCCCTGATGCCAATCAGTGCCACCCGTTGGGGCGTAGCGTCATGGGCTGGCAGACAGGAAAAGAGCTGCCGACTTCCAAAAAGAATTATGGATACCTGATATGGAAAAAAAGAAACTGTGTTGTGCTCTGATTCTATTTATGACATCTGCAATGTCCCATGCAGAGCAGGCACTCCCCCTCAATGAAGAACAAAATGAAATTGCCTATTTTCTTTCAACGTCAATACCGGAAAAACAGTTGGCCATCTTCATCAAGTCTGCGGAAGAGAAAAATATTCCTGTTTATTTTAGAGGGTTGATTGGCGATGATATGCGAAAAACCGCACGGTATATTCAATACATGATAGGAAAATATCATATTTCCGGCATTCAAATTGACCCGGTACGGTATGAGCAATTTTCGGTGGAAAAAGTACCTGCCCTGGTAAAGCGATGTGGTACACATTTCGATATTATTTACGGCAATGTCTCGATAAAACAATCTCTCGAAATGATTGAAAAAAAGGGAGACTGTCGGAAACGCCAGTAGTGTTTTAATTCTTGCAGGGAAAAGTAATGACAACGCGACGTCTTCCTCCGATTATGCCACTGTTTTTAGGTATTTTAGCGATGCCGTTATCCAGCGCGAACGAGCTGGATAACGCCATGAAAGAAGGGCAGAATGTAGGCTCTTCAGCGTTGAACAGTGGCATTGATGCAACAAAAAGATTCAAACCACAGAATGAGTTTAAAGATTTCACTTCATCGCCACCAGAATCAGGGTATTATGAAGGAGGAACGCAAACAAGTACCAATTTGGGCGACAAAGGGAACAGTGCGCTTGGCACATCAGATATAGGAAAAACGATATCGGAATCGTTCATCAACAACCCTGCTGATAAAATAGATTGGAACTCAGACATTATTCAGAACAGTAATACTATTCGGGATAATGCAGATGTTATTGTTGCTGGAACATCACCTCGCTGTGTCAGACAAGAGCTGTCTAAAGTGTCATTCAGTAACCATAGTTGCAAAAAAGGTAAAGATATTGCAGCGACATGCACCAAAACCGGCGAAGTAAGCTGGAGATTAGAAGAAAGTGTCGAAATTAAAAATATTGAGTATGAAATAAGTTCGCAACCGACTATAAAATCAAACGGGACAATCACAACAACGATAACACCCAATATTACTGGTGAAATTGTATCGGCATCATATTCATGGGATATTGGCAATAGTATTACTAGAAATGGAGGGGTGAATATAAACATTCTGGGTAATTCGATTTACAAAAACTTTGGAGAAACTGTACATAATGTTATGTTTATACCTATCCCTTCGTATCTAACAGCAGGGGTTCCATTTTATTCTACTCATCCAGACAATATAAGAATTAATAATTGGAAAGTGGAGTTCAATGGTCATACACAATTGAGAATAAGTTTTAGCGTTAAAGTTAAAGTTCAAAATTGGCAACCTTTTATATCGTGGACAGAAAATTGTCCGATAGAAAAATCTAACGCTATCAAGCTAAAAGAATGGTGTAGCCAACCTGGGATGACAAAAATAGTCGAAAGAGAGGGACGGTCATACCCTCTGTATAGCGATTGTTGGCAATACTCAGAAGAATGGCAAGTTTCTGAAGAGGATGATAATACCTGTCTTGTGTGGGAAAAAGAAAAAAATTGCACAGTGGGAACACGTCAATGTACTGAGTACATAGGCAATTATTGTGTAAAGGAGGATATAACGTATCAATGCCAGCATACAGTGAAAAGTGAAGGCTGGTTATGTGGAGAACAGTTCTACTGTTCTGACGGTAAATGTGCAGGGATGCAGGAAAACAGTAACGGGGATTTTGGTGATGCAATATCGAAACTGGCTGCCGTTGCAGCCGCAGGTAAAGATGTCGCTGATCTCAATTCATCTATGGTTAAAGCATTCACGGTAAGGCAATGTCGTGCCGAAAGGCGGCAGCAGGTTTTAGTAACTGCTGTCAGAGTGGTGGATGGGGACAAGGTGTCGGACTGGCTCACTGTAACAGCGAAGAGGTGTCGATTGGGAAAGCTAAAGAGAAGCTTTTAACGATTGACGTCGGTGAATACTGCTCAACTAAAGTGGCGGGTATCTGTCTGCAAAAGAAACGCAGCTACTGCGTATTTGACAGCAAGCTGGCGCGTATCGTTCAGGAACAGGGACGGTTGGGGCAATTAGGGTACGGATTTGGAAGTGCGAGCAGCCCGGATTGCCGGGGAATATTGGTCGATGAGTTGCAGAGAATTGATTTTGGTCGTCTGGATTTTACCGATTTCTATTCGGAACTGGAAAGCAACACCCAATTGCCTGACCAGCCTGCTCTGGTTGACCGGGTGAAAGAACAAATCGCCAACCAGCTTACAGGAGGTAGCCAGTGATAAAATACGCTGCTGTGATTTTGGGGGTGTTCCCCCTGGTCGCCAGTGCTGGGGATAATGCCAAAGCCAACAACGGATATGATTATAATCCGGCGGTAGGCTGGTACTGGTATAACACGCCCAAACCGCAGGAGGAAAAGCCCGAAAGGCAGACACCACCGCCGCCAGCAAACGCAACGGAAACCATGAGTAGATTACATGCGAAACGGTTGGAACTCATCAACAAAGCATTGATTAACCCTACAGAGGAAAATATCCGGCGTTATGTGGCGTTTCAGAAAATGCTGGTGAATCAGGTCAGTCAATTCAGTTCTGGATGGGAGAAGGTATTACTGAATAATCCTGAGCTGGATTATAATCTGAAACATCCCGTTTATAACGGGGCCTCTCCAATAGAATATACCAAGGAAAGACAATTACGGGCTAAAGCGATTGATTATATTAATCAGCGTTACGGTGTCTTTTTCTTTTATCGCGGTAATGAACCCCTGGATAATCGGTTGGGGAATGTGGTCAGGGAGTTTTCGGAACAGTATGGCATTCCGTTTATCCCGGTGACGGTGGATGGTCGTATCAATCCCGACCTGCCACAAACACGCACTGATGCCGGGCAGGCAGAAAGAATGAACATTACTCATTTCCCTGCCATTTTCCTTGTTGAACCGGCGAGGCAGACTTACAAACCTCTGGCCTATGGCTTTATCACTCAAGATGACTTGGCGCGTCGAGTGCTGAATGTCGTGACGGATTTTAAACCCAGAGACTAAACAACGTTTCACAATAATATAAGTAAAGGTGTGATTATGGATTATCGCAGGATAATAAATATTCATTCATTGATGGTCATGCTGGTTGTCAGTTTTTCAACAATAGCAAGTACACTGGATGAAATTGCCCGTCTTGAAAATAATAAATCGGTAAGTGAATCCGCTGGCAATATAAATAAAGAAACGAATTCGATAAATGCATCCCCAAAAAATACCCCTGTCTGGATTAATTTGTCGAACGGTAAAAAAGTCGATGTACAACGATGGCAGATTGTCCATTTTATCAGTTCAAACTGTCCCTATTGCCACCAGTTTAATCCGGTGATGAAGAAGGTCAGTGAAATGACCGGGATTCCGGTTTTTGTGTACAGTTTTGACGGGCAAGGTGACGCCGTATTTCCGACCGTCTTGCCAACGACCACGGAGGTCACGAATAGCTTCTTTGCTGAACTTCCCAAGGTCACGCCAACAGACTTTATTACCCATAAAGACACCCTGGTGACCATTCCCCTCTCTCAGGGAGCCGTCAGTGAAGAGGCACTTATCCAACGCCTGGACGAAACCTTTACCTTGGCCGATCGCCTGGGGGTACTGTGAACAGAATCAATCCTATCACCGTGTTGTTATTGGGAGCAGGTTACGCTTTCTCGGCCAATGCTGGCATTAACGACGACCTGAACAACTTTTTCAATCAGATGGGCGGCGGCGGATCAAACCTGACAGTACCCGCAGCCTGGAAAGGCCAGGCGGCAGGCTACCTGACCGGAGGCAATCTGTTCATGAGAACACCTGTGCGTACTATTCAGCTTATTTCTGTCACGTTGCCCGATATCAAATCCGGGTGTGGTGGCATTGATGCGTATCTGGGGGCGTTCAGTTTCATCAACAGCGACCAGATAAAAATCATGGGGAAACAGATCCTCGCCAATGGGGTAGGGTATGCGTTTGACCTGGGCCTAGAAACCATGTGCCCACAGTGTAAATCCGTCAAAGACTATCTGCAGAAGCTGGCAACGGATGTCAACAGCATGAATATTTCAACCTGCCAGGCTTCGCAAGCCATCGTGGGGGGATTGTGGCCGAAGGCGCAGGAAGCAAGCAGAAAGGTCTGCCAGGATGTCGGCGCGGCGCACGATGTGTTTTCCGATTGGGCGGCTTCCCGGCAGGGGTGTGGTGTGGGGGGAGAAAGCAATACGGTATTCAACAAGGCGACCGAGGACGAGAAAAAGCGTATCCCGCGTAGCCGTAACCTGACCTGGTCAACCTTTGAAAAAATAAACCAGTTCATCAGTAACGATCGCGAGCTGAAGGAACTCATCATGTCGATGGTGGGAACGGTGATCTATGACGAAAATGGCAATCCCACGTTTTTGGCACCACGCGGGGGCAGTGACGCCATTTTTGATACCTTGCTTAACGGCGGAACGGCGAAAATCTACCGCTGTAACGATAACGCGGCGTGCCTGAAGCCGACGGCAGCAGAATTTACGCTGAGTGCCAGCGAAGGCATGACCTCCCGTGTTCGCGATTTGCTGCAGTCCATTTTCACCAAGGCACGCACAGATACGCGGTTAACGGAGGCAGAAAAAGCGCTGATTTCAAGTACCCGTGTGAAGATTTTGCGCTACACCATCGATTCGGCCTCGCTGGGGCTGGATGACTCCATACTTACCAGCCTGTCTGAATATATCGCCAGTGACATGGTGATGAGCTATATCGCCGGTCTTATCGATATGGCCGAAAGTTCTGCGTCGGGTGCGTTAAGTACAGAGGATGAGAATACCCGCTTCAGGGATAACCTGTTGTCGGTGCGCAGCCAGTTGGCGCAGCGTGTATCGCGCATCCAGGTTCAGCAAAATGGCCTGGTTGAGTTTGACAACAACCTTTCCCATTTGCGGCAACAGCTGTCTAGCCATCTGTCAGACCGGGTGATGTCCAATTATGAATATGGTGAATAACGATGGTGCTTGATATTTGGGTGGTCACTGCGGGTGCCATGATCACGATGGGCCTCAATGCCGTTGCGGTTCTGGTGAGTTCAGACGCTTGGAGAACGTTGTTCTGGATAGCGGAAACACTGGGTGTACTGGTCTGTGTGGCCGTCTACATACGAACACATGATCTCCGGGGCATGTTTGCCTGGGGGTTTACGTTTGTGGTTGTGACAGCACTGCTCCTGACACCGCGCGTCACGATTGTGGTCAATGACCTGACGCGACCTGACAGGATAGATCGCGTGGATAATGTGCCGGTGGGATTGGCTGCGCCGCTCTGGCTGTTGACCAGCATTGGCAATTCGGTTGCGACAAGCTACGAGAATGTCTTCCACTTCCCTGACGAACGGGCCTATACCAAAACCGGGATGCTCTTTGCCTCCAAACTCATGCAGGACTCGTTTGTCATGAAGGGGCAGAATACACTGTTGCAGGATAATCTGAATGAGTACATCAAGAACTGCGTGATACCCGATATCCAACTGAACCGAAAGTACACCGTTGAGGACGTGATGAAATCCGGGGATATCAGCAGCATTATTTTCAGCCAGCCCAGCCCGTTACGCGGGATTTACTTCCAGAATGGGGCGGCGTCTGACTTTATGCAGTGTTTTGATGTTGCCCCGAAACTGAAAGCGGCGCTGGAGTCGGAATCGCAGGTTGGTGGGGGAACGTTCATGTCCCATGCGGCGGCCATGCTGCCCGGTAATAGAAATGCACAGACGGTTTATCCTGGCATGTTGGAAGGGAGCTATGAGTATTTTTTCAATGCCAGCAAATCGGCCACGGCCATTATCAAGCAGAACGTTGTCATCACGGGCTTGCGGAGAGGGTTTAACGCCTATTCGAAGGGGATGAACGACACGGCCAGCCTGGTGGATATCGCCTCTGAAATGTCGCTGGCAAAGCTCAGGTTGTCTCATGCGGTGAGCTACCAGATAGCGAGCGAAGTCATGCCGCAACTCCACACCATCTTTCTGCTGCTCTGTATTGCCATCTTCCCTGTCATGATGCTCGCGCTGTTTATCAAGGAATTAACATGGGGGGTGGTCAAGAACTACCTTAACTTTATGGGAAGCCTGACGTTATGGCCGGTGCTGTTTGCTATCTTCAATTTTGCCGTCAACTTCAGTACCCAGGGCAGTATGGGGAGTGCGCCCACGCTCTCAAACATGAACCGCCTGATGGAAACCAGCTCGACCACGGCCGGTATCGCCGGCTGGTTAATGATCACTATTCCATTTATCAGCTTTAAGCTGTTTACCTCGATGGGACAGAGCCTAGCGAATGCAGGTTCCTATCTGGGGAATTCGTTGGGGGGCGCTGCCACCGCGGATTCTGCAGGTGTGGCGACGGGCAATATGAGCATGGGCAATGTTCAGGTGGACAATATCAACGGGTTTAAACGTGATACCAACGTGGTCAACCGCGATGGCATGGTCACCAACCAGTTGGACAACGGTGCGCTTGTGACCAAGACGCCGGGAGGGCAGACAATTTACAATACGCGTGAAAGCACATCGAATATGGCAATGGACCTCATATCGGATCACAATATTGCAAGCGCAGCGCAGAGAGTGACTCGCGAAAGCCAGACGCAAACACAGACCGCGCTGGACGGTTATAACCACTCTGTCACACAGAATGCGGCAAGCCTGAAGCAGTTCCACGACCAGTATGGCAATAGTGATGCGACAACGCTGGCGGCCAATACCGGCATGTCGGTCAACGATGCAAAACGTGTCCAGGAGGCGATGTCCACCTCAGATGCGATCATGAAGCGGAATGGGTGGAACGCAGAGCAAACCTTTACCGAAGCACAGAACAAAAACCGGGAAGCTGCTGTTGTCGGAAGTGCCAAAGTTACGGGCGGGGTTAAAGTCTTCGGTAAAGGGGTTGATCTTAGCGCCGGGGTTGAAGGGCGAGGAAGTTCTGGCAGTTCCTCTCAACTGTCCGAAGGCGGGCGCAGTAATAACGAACATGGTCGCACTATGACGGCACAGGAGGCCAAAACCATCAGCGATGGCCTGGATGTGATGAGGAACTACAGCGTGACCTACAATGGGGCACATGTCGATAATGCTGCTGCAGGGTTGATGAACCAGATTTCAGCCGGGCTGAATACCAGTGACAGCAAATATCAACAGTATACCGACAGTCTCTCACGAACCCATGAGTTTCAACGCATGGCATCACAGACGGATACACTCAGTGGGCAGGTTAAGAGCAACTACAATCAGGAGTTTGTGGAGTATGTGCAGCGTACGCTTCCCCAGGGCGAAGCGCAGAATATTCTTTCCAGTAGTGCAGATCCAGAGATGCGTGAACGCCGTGAACAGCTGGCAGAAAGCTTTATGGAAGACAAATTGCGCAGCAGGCTGGATACCCATTACGAGCAAGCAGCTTCTCATGTCGGGGATGGGATGGAAACACCGGCCAATGTGGCGGGGGCGCAATATGGACAGGCATATAACACCGCAATGGGCGATATCGACGGGCGTGTAGAGAACGCCAAGATAAAGACCGATACAGGGCAACGTGTCAATACTATGACATCAGAAACACAGGCCCGGATTGACGATAGCGATGATTTAGTAGAAATTGACAGGAAAGGCATTAAGGATGTTAATGAGTTGAGGGGGAAGGAATATGATAATGCAGGCAAGGAATTTAGCATTAACTACAAGGCCGAGCAGTTACATCAAGGAAGCTGGAACCCTCTTCAATGGAATAACTCGACATATAGCCTTGGCAACTTTATTAATGATTCTTATAAAGGTTACCAAGATGATGCTAAAAAGATTTTAGAAAATCAGGAAGCTGACAAGAAATGAGGATGAAATAATGTTGACTCATAAGCAGATTATGGACGAGGTTAGAATTATTACTGAAGAGATTTCATGTTCGGATGAGAAAGTTCTCTCCTTTTTAGAGCTAGCCAAGCCTGTTGGAAAGATTGTTTTGTTGGCGACGTTTCTCACTTTCATTGGCACTTTGTGTGATTTTTATTTTCATCTTAAAGGGGCTATTAACCCATTGCCTTCATCTCTATTTATAACATTTTGCACATTCATTGTTGGAGGGCTGTTTGTTGCAGGTAGCATAAAAATATGCAGTGCATATCATATGATTTCTGCTGAAACAAAAAATAACTCAATGATTATTAATATGTTGATAAGGAAAATAAAATTATATGCTAAGGT